>NZ_JBEZKJ010000003.1:271464-281895 GCF_040651675.1 Streptomyces sp. NPDC048415
CGCGTACCGGCCCGGTGCCAGGGCGTACGACGGTCGACGCGCCGGGGGCGCGGCCTCTAGCGCACCGCCGCGACCAACGCCTCCCGCTTCAGCCCCAGTTCGCGTGCGAGCGCCTCGTCCACCCACTCGTGGGTGTGCGCCCGTGAGACCGCGCCCGCGTACGCCGTCATCTGGACCGCCAGCCCGTCCAGCAGTGCCGTGAGCCGCAGGGCCGCCCCGGTGGGATCCGGGCAGTGGAACTCGCCCGCGGCCACTCCCTCCACGATCACCTCGATGATGGCGGCCTTCCACTGCTTGTCGAGATCACGCGTGACCTCCCGCAGCGCGGGCTCGCGCAGCGCCGCGGCCCAGCCCTCGATCCACAGGCGCCAGCCCTTGGCCTGCCCGGTCGGCGCGTACCACCGCACGGCCGCGCGCAGCCGCCGCAGCGCCGTCGTACGGCGGCCGAGCAGCTTGCGCAGATGGGCGAGGTCGTCCTCCGCCGCGTACGCGAACGCGGCGGCGACCAGCTTCTCCTTCGTCGAGAAGTGATACAGCACCAGCGCGTTGCTCACCCCGAGCGCCGAGGCCACGTCGGCGATCCGCACCGCCGCCACACCCCGCGCCTCGATCTGCTCGACGGCGGCCCGCAGCAACTCCTCGCGCCGCTCCGCCACGCTCAACCGCACTCTCGCCACGCGGCAACCCTACACAGCCCGTCCGACACCCCACGACAGCCGCCCGCGACCCCTTGACACCACCGCGCGGCGGGGACCACAGTACCGCCACTACTGACTGCGCGTTCAGTCAGTAGGAGTGTGTTCAGGCGATGTGTGTCCCGTCCGTACGTCCCCGTACCGTCGCAGGAGTCCGCCCGTGACCCAAGCACCGAGCACCCCCAGGCCCCAGCCCGAACCCGGCACCCCCGACCTCTCCGGGGGCTGGGGCGAACAGCGTTCCCGGCTGCGCAGGGATCTGCGCAGGCTCGACGTGCTGTTCTTCTTGATCTGCACCCTCGTCGGCCTTGACACGATCGGTTCGGTCGCCGCCCAGGGTCCGCAGGGCCTGACCTGGATGGCCATCCTCGCAGTGGCCTTCTTCCTGCCCTACGGCCTGCTCGTCGCCGAACTCGGCTCCGCCTTCCCGGTCCAGGGCGGCCCGTACGTCTGGACGCGCCTCGCCTTCGGACGGCTGACGGCCGGCGTCAACCAGCTTCTGTACTGGATCTCCAACCCCGTGTGGGTCGGCGGCAGTCTGTGCATCATCGCGCTGACGACCTGGGAGCAGTTCTTCACTCCGCTGCCGGGCCCGTGGAAGTACGCGGCCGGACTGCTGTTCATCTGGGGCGGCGCCCTCGCGGTCGTTCAGTCGGTGCGGATCGGCAAATGGGTGCCGATCGCCGGAGCCGTGGCCCGGATCGTCCTGCTCGGCTTCTTCCTCGTCTCGGTCGTCGTGTACGCGGCCCGGCACGGCGTTCACGCGCTGCCGGCCGGCGACTTCGCGCCCACGTACGCCGGATTCGTCGCCCTCGTCCCCGTGTTGATCTTCAACTACGTCGGCTTCGAACTGCCGAGCTCGGCGGCGGAGGAGATGAGAAACCCGCGGCGCGACATACCGCTGTCCATCCTGCGCTCGGGGCTCGCCGCGCTGCTGCTCTACGGCGGCCCCATCCTCGGCATCCTCTTCGTGCTGCCGGGTGAGCGGATCGGCAGCCTCGGCGGATTCATCGACGCCTGCAAGGCCGTGTTCACCGTCTACGGAGGGTCGATCGCCGCGGACGGCACCGTCACGCTCACCGGCGCCGGCGCCGTCTTCGGCGGCATCGCGGCGGCCGGGCTCATCGTCGGTCTGCTCACCTCGGGCGTCACCTGGGCCATGGGCGCCCACCGTGCACAGGCGGTGGCCTGCGCGGACGGGGCGGGACCGGCCTGGCTCGGGCACATCTCCGAGAAGCACGGCACCCCGGTCCGGGTGAACCTTCTCTCCGCCGTCCTCGCCTCCCTCCTCTTCGTCGTCGCCCTCAACCTGACCGGCGGCAACGGCGAGAAGTACTTCGCGGCGGGCCTCGGCCTGACCATCTGCACCACCTTCATCTCGTACGTCATCACCTTCCCGAGCCTCGCCGTGCTGCGCCGCACTTACCCCTCCGTGCCCCGGCCCTACGCTGTGCCGGGCGGCCGCTTCGGCGTGCGGCTCGTCAGCACGCTGGCCACCGCGTTCGTCGCGTTCACGGTGGTGGTGCTGATCTGGCCCGGCTTCGGCGTCGGCTGGTTCGGCACGGCGGGCAGCGCCGCGGACTCCCTGCCGGAGTCCTTCGCCGGGCAGCGGCTGCAGTACACCCTCAGCCAAGTGGTGCCACTGGCCCTGTTCGTGGGCATCGGGATCGCCTTCTACGCGGCGGGCGCGCGGACCCGGCGCGAGAAGGGCTAGCCGGGCCGCCGCCCGTCGGGTCAGGCGATCAGTCGACGTACTGGTAGTCGGCCTCGATACGGCCGTCCTCGCCCAGGACGAGGAACTCCAGGCCGCCGCCGGTCACTTGCCCCTCCTCGATGTGGAAGGACTCCCAGCGGAACGTGATCACGTCCCGCAGTTGCCGGGCTGCCTCCTGGATCCTGAAGACGTACGTCCCCGGGGCCACGAACTCCTCGTACGCGCGCGTCACGCGCGCGTGGAGCTCGTCGTGGCCCCGGGCCTCCAGGACGGCGGTACCGAAGCCGAGGCCCACCGCTCTGTCGTGCATCTCCTGCGGAGGGCGCAGGATGTGCAGGCCCTCCTGCGACCACAGGTCCTGGACGGTCTTGCGGCGGATCTCGGGGTCGGGCTCGTTCCAGACGCCTATGTAGCGCTCGATCAAGTCCTGTGCGTCGATGGCCGGCATGATTCTCCTCGGGCGGCTCGGTGCGCGGTTTCTGACCTCACCGACTCTGCTGCCGCCCGCCCCACGCCTCAATTCCCCCCAGGGAATGGCCGTCTCACGCCAGGACTCCGTGCGCGTCCAGCGCCACCGCGCCCCCGGGATGCACGAGCAGCGGATTGACCTCCAGCTCGGCGAGCTCGGGATGCTCGGCGGCGGCTCGGGCCACCGCGCACACGGCCGCCGCCGCGGCCTCCAGGTGTACGGACGGCGCACCGCGCCAGCCGGCCAGCAGGCGCGCGTGCCGCAGCTCCGACAGCAGCACGCGCGCGCGTGCCCCGGTCAACGGCGCCAGAGCGAGCGCCGTGTCGGCGAGCAGCTCCGCGGTGACACCGCCGAGGCCCACCATCGCGACCGGGCCGAAGGCGGGGTCCCGGCGTACACCGACGATCAGCTCATGGGCGTACGGAGGCGTCGCCATGGCCTCCACGACGTAGCGCTCCGCACCGGTGGCGGCCCGCATCCGCTCGAACGCGGCCCGCAGGGCGTCCGCGTCCGCGAGAGCCAGTGCCACACCGCCCGCCTCGGTCTTGTGCGCCAGGCCCATCGCCTTGAGCACCAGCGGGTATCCGACGGACCGGGCGGCGTCCACGGCCTCGTCGGCCGTGGTGACGAACCGCGCGGCGGGGAAGGCGAGTCCATAGGAGGCGAGCAGGTCGCGGACGGTCTCGTAGGAGCCGTCGGGTATGCGGTAGGGGGCTCGCCGCGTCGTCGACGGGTTCGGCGAGGGCGGGGCGAGGAGCGCGATCCCGGAGAGAGCCGTCGCCGCCTGCTCGATGCGCTCGTACACCGGAACGCCACGCCCGCGCAGTACGGCCGGCGCCGGAGTGTCGCGGGCCATGGTGTGCACGAGGAGGGCGCGGCCCGACTCGGCCGCGGCGTCCGCGAGTTCGTCGGCGACCTCGCACTCCCGGGCGCTCTGGGCCGGGTTGGCACTCGCGTAGTCCCCGAAATACCCGGTGAGTACGACGGCGTCGGCGTCCCCACCCAGGAGCAGGGCGCGGGCCACGCGCGCGTAGGCGCCGAGATCGGCCTCGCCCGCGCCCGCCAGGTCGACGGGGTTGCGGCAACCGGCTCCCGGCGGCAGCGTCGCCGCCAGCTTCTCCGTCGTCCGCGCGGACAGCTGCGGCACATCGAGGCCGCGCACGGTGAACGCGTCGGCGGCGAGGGCACCTTGGCCGCCGCTGTCGCCGACGACGGCGACACGGAAGGAGCCGCCGCCCCGGCGGGCCGCGACCCCCGCCAGCAGACACACCGCCGTGTCCACCAGTTCACCCGCCGAGTCCAGCAACAGCGCGCCCGCCTCCCGGCACACGGCGGCGACCGTGGTGTAAGGGCTGACCAGAGCGCCGGTGTGGGAAGCGGCGGCCACGGTGGAGGCGGGGCCCCGGCCGACGGTCAGCACAAGCACCGGCTTGCCCGCCGCGTGGGCCGCCGCGAACGCGCGGGCGAGACGGCGGCCGTCACGGAAGTCCTCGATGTACGCGGCGATGACGCGGGTGGGCCCGTGGGCGATCAGGGACTCCAGGGCGTCGGCGGCGTCGATGTCGCGCTGGTTGCCCAGGGAGACGAAACGTGAGAATCCCTGTCCCGCGCGCGCGAGGAGACGGCCGATCTCCAAGGCGGGGTTGCCGCTCTGCGACACCAGACCGACGGCGACTGCCGGGAAGTCGCCCCAGCTGAGCCGCAGTTGTGTGGTCGTGTCGACGATACCCATGCAGTTGGGGCCGAGCAGACGTGCTCCGCCGCCGGTCACCAGTTCGGCGAGCGCGTGCTCGTCTGCCCTGCCGCTGCCCGAGGTGATCACCGTGAAACAGCGGGCACCCACCGCGAGCCCTTCGGCGACGACGGGACGTACGAACGGGGCGGGCACCGCCACGACGACATGCTCGGGCGCGTCGGGCAGCGCGGTCAGCGCCGGCCGGAAGGGCACGCCGTCGAGGCCCCCGCCGCGCCGGTTCACCAGGTGCACGGCCCGGCGGTCGCGTCCCGAGAGGGCGCCCTTCGCCAGCCAGTAGCCCCACTTCTCGGGATGGTCGGAGGCGCCCACCACGGCCACCGAGAGGGGGTCGAAAAGGGCGGCCAGCGGCGCCTCACCGGTCATCTGTACCACCCGTAGCGCTCCGCGATCACCGGCAGCCGCTCGGTGACGATGGCGTGCGCGGCGGCCCGCGGCGTCGTCCCGTCGGTCTCCGCGCGGGCCAGCGTCCGGTCGATCAGCGCGCGCATGGAGCGCCGCGTGTGCGCGAACGCCTCGTCCGCGTCGGGGCCGATGTCACCGAACAGCGTCCACCACCACCAGGCGTTCGTCCCGGAGTTGACCACCACGTCCGGCAGCACGGTGACCCCGCGCGCGGCGAGCAGCTCCTCGGCCTCCGCCAGGACGGGCATGTTGGCCGCCTCGACGATCCAACGGGCCGTGATCAGCCGCTGGTTGGTGGTGTCGATCGCGTAGGAGACCGCGGCGGGCACCAGCACCTCCGCGTCGGCGGACAGCCAGGCGTCGGCCGGGAGTTCACGGTCGGCGGGCCGCAGCGCGGAGCGGTCGACCGTCCCGTACGTGTCACGCGCCGCGAGCAGTGCCTCGACGTCGAGGCCTTCCGGGTTCGCGATCGTGCCCTTGATGTCGGCGACCGCCACGACCGTGAGCCCCGCGCGTGCGAGGAAGCGGGCTGTGGCCCCGCCCATCGTGCCCAGGCCCTGCACCGCGACGCGCGTCCCGGCGTATCGCGCCCCGGCGCGGTCCAGGGCTGCGAGCACCGACTCGGCGACGCCGCAGCCACCGACCAGCTCGTCGAGGCCGATGCCGTCCACTTCGACGGCGAACGCGTCCGCGAGCCGACGGCGGGCCGTGGCCTCGTCGTCGAGCAGCGGGTACACGGCCTGGATGGACGAGATGAGCCCGGCCTCCTCGGCCGCCCGGTCGACCAGGTCCTGGGTGAGCCCGAGGTCCTCACCGGTCGTCCAGAAACTCTCGATGTACGGGCGCATGGCACGCAGATAGCGCACCAGGAGGCCGTACGCGTCCGGGTCCTGGGGATCGCAGTCGATGCCGCCCTTGGCGCCGCCCAGCGGGATGTAGCGGCCCTCGGGGTTGTAGTGCAGGGCTTCCTTCATCGTCATGCCGCGGGCGAGACCCGCGACCTCGTCCAGTGTGCAGCCGGGCCGCATCCGCAGGCCGCCGCTGGAGACGCCTCGCACCAGCCGGTCGACGACGAGGAAGCCCTGGCGGCCGGTGATGTGGTCCGTCCAGGTGAGCGTCATCAGGGGGGCGGCGGTCATGGGGTCTCCTCGGGGACGGCGATCAGGGTGGGGCCGGGGGTGCGCAGTGCCTCGGTGAGCGCGGCGGCCAGCGCGTCCGGGCCGCACGCGCGCGTGCCTTGCCCTCCGTAGGCGCGGGCCAGGGCGGGCAGGTCGACCGGCGCGAGGTCCACCGCCGACGGGCGGTCGCCTCGGGCGGCCATCTCGTCGCGGATCTCCCCGTAGCCGCCGTTGTCGAACACCACGACGGGCAGCGGGAGTCGCAGCTGCGTCGCGGTCGCCAGCTCCTGAACCGTGAACTGGAGGCCACCGTCCCCGCTGAGCGCCACCACCTGGCGCTCCGGACACGCCACCTTCGCGCCGATCGCCGCGGGCAGCGCATAGCCGAGCGTGCCGAAGCCGGTCGGGTGAAGATAGCGGCCCGCGGGGCCGAGCGGGAGGTGGGGGAGCGCTCCGTAATAGCAGCACTGGGCGCTGTCCGAGGTGATGACGGCGTCGTCGGCGAGGACGGAACGCATCGCCCGCAGATACGGGATCCAGCGGGCGTCGCGTGCGGCGGTCTCGGCGTCGCGCACGGCTCGCAGGGCGCCCGCCTGTCCGACGGCGTCCTCGTCGGCCTCCACGCGGGCGTGGCCCCGTACTTCGCAAAGCAGTGCCTTCAGGCACGTCCCTGCGTCGCCGACGACATCCACCTCCGCGGGCAGACCCGCGTACATCTGGTCCGGGTCCAGGTCCACGCGGAGGAGCTTGCCGTTCAGAGCGGGAGGCGGGGACCACAGATCGGACTCGGCGAGTTCGGTGCCGACGGCGAGTACGGCGTCGCGCTCGCAGAGCCACCTCTGGACGGCCGGGCTGTGCAGCGAGACCCCGAGCGACAGCGGGTGGGTCTCGGGGACGATCCCCCTGCCATTGGCCGTCGTGACGACGGGAGCGCCCAACTCCTCCGCGAGCGCGAGGCAGGAGGCGGTCGCGCCCCGCGCGCCGCCGCCGAGCACGAGCGCCGCACGGCGTGCGCCGCTCAGGACTTCGGCGGCCTTCCGTATGGCCTCGATGTCGGGGGCCAGCGGCACGACGCGCGGGGCGGCGCGCACCGGGCCGGACTCCTCGGCCGCCTCCAGCAGATCGAGCGGCACCTCGATGTGCACGGGCCGCGGCCTGCGCGTACCGAAGAGCGTGAAGGCCCGGGCGACGGCCGTGGCGATCTCCGCGACCGAGGAGACCCGGTGGCTGAACGCGGCCACGCCCCGCAGCGCCTCCGTCTGACTGCGCGTCTCGTGCAGCAGACCGGTCGCGAGCCGCGGATGGCGCAGCGGCATCCCCGGCGAGACGACCAGCAGCGGAACGCTGTCCGAGTACGCCTGCCCGACGGCGGCCGCCGCGTTCAGCAGCGCGGGCCCGGTCGTCGTGATCACGACCCCGGGGTTGCCCGTCACGCGCGCGTACGCGTCGGCGGCGTATCCGGCACCCTGCTCGTGACGCGGCAGGACGTGCCGGATGCCGTACGGGCAGAGGTGCCGGTAGATCTCCAGGTTGTGCGTTCCCGGGATGCCGAAGACCTGGGTCACGGCGTGTCCGCGCAGAGCGCGTACGAGCGCCTCGCCGCCGGTGAGCGTCTCGCCCATCACAGGCTCCGCGAGATGACGAGCCGCATGATGTCCGAGGTGCCCTCTTCTATCTCCTCCAGCTTCGCGTCACGCATCCACTGCTCGACCGGGAACTCCCGCGAGTAGCCCCAGCCGCCGAGCGTCTGGACGGCGGCCCAGGTGCAGTAGGCGGCGGTCTCGGACGCCGTCAGCTTGGCCATCGCCGCCTCGGCGGTCGCGTTCAGACCGGCGTCGAGGCGCTTCGCGGCCCGCCAGGTCATCAACCGTGCCTGCTCCAGGCGCGTACGCATGTCCGCGAGACGGAAGGCCACCGCCTGGTGCTCGATGATCGGCTTGCCGAACTGCCGGCGCTCACGGGCGTAGTCGCGCGCGTACTCGTACGCGGCGCGCGCCACGCCCGTCGCGGCCGCGCCCAGCACGGTGCGCGAGATGTCGAAGGTCCCCATCAGCCCGGGGAAACCCTCGCCCTCCGCTCCGAGCCGGTGCTCCTCGGGGACGTACGCGTCCTCGAACAAGACCTCCCGGCAGACGATGGCGCGCTGCCCCATCTTGCGCATCGGCTCCCCGAAGGAGACACCTTCGGTGTCCTTGCGCAGCAGGAAGGCCGACACCCCGCGCGAGCGGCGGTCGGGATCGGTCTTGGCGAACACGACGTACTGCTCGGCCTCACCGGCGTTGGAGATCCACACCTTCTGGCCGTTCAGACGGTAGCCGCCGGCGGTGCGCTGCGCCGTGGTGAGCATCGACGCGGCGTCGGAGCCCGCGCCCGGCTCGGTGGTCGCCAGGGCCGTCATCGGCGTGTCGGGACCCGCGAGGGGTGTCAGCCACTCCCGTTTCTGCTCCTCGGTGCCGAGCTCAAGCACCGGGTCGGCGAAGAAGCCGTTCGAGCAGAGCAGATTGCCGATGCCCAGGTCACCGACGCACAGCTCCTCCTGCACCAGGACCTGCGTGAACACATCGGTGCAGCCGCCGCCGCCGAACTCCTCGGGCAGCATGAATCCGGTGATCCCCACCTTGGCCGCCTTGCGCCACAGGTCCCACGGCGTCTCGACGTCCGCCTCGTCGACGGCGCGCGCCCGCGGGCGGATCTCGTCCCGCGCGAACGCACGCGCCAGCTCCACGATGTCGCGCTGCTGTTCGCTGAGCGGGACCAGCTCGGTGGGGAGGTCGGACATGGTGCCTCCAGGCGGGTACGAGGATCATTACTGAATAGCGAGTCAGTATCGTCAGTATCCGGAGGGGTGCGGTGCCGTGTCAACGTACTGAACCGATCGTCAGTAGACGGCCCGCGTCCGAGGCGTACGGCGAGTTCCTGGCCCCGCGGTCGGCGAGCGCGGGCGTGTCCGATCGACGGCACCGTCGTGACAGAGTCGTTCGAGTCCGTCTCGGTGGCGCGGAAGAAGAGCGCGCGCCATGGGGTTGAGGGGACTACAGACCGAAGATCACGGACATCGCACTGTGACAGGGCTGACCCGGCGCTGTCAGAGGCGGCGGCCATAATGGAAAGCCTGACCGACTCCAACTGGAGGTAACCGTGACCGGTTTCCGTACCTTGAGCTCCGGGCTCCGCGCGCTGCGGCCCGCCGCCTTCGGCGCGGATCCGAGTGGTGAGCGCCTGGAGCGCATTCTCAGATCGCCGAATTTCGCGGACGGCGTCTTCCGGAACCCGGAGAATGCCCGGATCCGCCCCGACGCCTCGATGCTGGAGTTCGCGAAGGTCTACTTCCGCAAGGAGGAGCGCGCCCACCGCGCCCCGTCAGGGACGGTGCCGGTGCACGCGACGACGGTCGCCGACCTGGCCAGGCCCGCAGCGAGCGGGCTGCGGCTCACCTGGATGGGGCACTCCAGCATCCTCGCGGAGATCGACGGGCACCGCGTGCTCTTCGACCCGGTGTGGGGTGAGCGCTGCTCTCCGTTCAGCTTCGCCGGGCCCAAGCGGCTGCACCCGGTGCCTCTGCCGCTGGCCGCGCTCGGCCCCGTCGACGTGGTGGTGATCTCGCACGACCACTACGACCACCTCGACCTGCCCACCATCAAGGCCCTGGCAGACACGGCCACGGTGTTCGCGGTGCCGCTCGGCGTCGGAGCCCACCTCGAGCACTGGGGAGTGTCGGCGGACCGTCTGCGCGAGCTGGACTGGCACGAGTCGACGAAGGTCGGCGGGATCTCCCTGACCGCCACGCCGGCGCGGCACTTCTGTGGCCGCGGTCTGCGCAACACGCAGCACACACTCTGGGCCTCCTGGGCCGTCGCGGGCGACGAGCACCGGATCTACCACAGCGGCGACACCGGCTATTTCGACGGCTTCAAGGACATCGGTGCCGAGCACGGCCCGTTCGACGCCACGATGATCCAGATCGGCGCGTACAGCGATTTCTGGCCCGACATCCACATGACCCCCGCGGAGGGCGTGCGGGCCCACCTGGACCTCCAGGGCGGGCAGCCCTCCGGCGTGATGCTGCCGATCCACTGGGCGACGTTCAACCTGGCGACCCATCCCTGGGTGGAGCCCGGCGAGGGGACGATCGCCGCCGCGGGCGCGGCCGGCGCGCGCATCGCCCTGCCCCGCCCCGGTGAGCCCTTCACACCGTTGTTGTCGAGGCTGTTCCAGTAGCAGTTGCCGCGCGTCGACACATCGTCCGACTTGCCCTCCTTGCCGGACTTCACGCCCTT